>NZ_CP115660.1:0-13963 GCF_027886705.1 Kosakonia oryzendophytica
AGCTTCCCCCATGAGCAGGCCCATGCGGCGCAGCTGCTGATCGTTATTTACGACACGGGAGGCGGAGAGCTGCCCCATTGTGCCCGCGACGCTGTTTGGATCGAGGCCGTAGGAGCGTGCCAGACCTCCAGATACCAGCATTCCGGTGCCAAGGTTCTGTCCCGGCTGGATGTTAGCGGCGCGGGAGTATGTAGAGGCCAACGCGATGGCGTCACCGTTGGTCATGCCCAGACGGTTGGCGGTACTCATGACACCACGCTGGAGGCTGGAAAAGCTGACAATTCCGCCCACTTGACGATAGAGCTTATCCAGTCCGATCACGTTGTCCTGCGCCTGTCCGATCTTGTCCGCAACCGCACCAATGATTTTGCCGACGCCGAGAGCTGCGAGACCGCCTACTAAGCCCATGAGCCCTGCACCTGCACCGCCAGAAAGCCCGGCATTCATTGCGCCGCTAATGGTGCCGCCAACCGGGCCAGCGTTGCGCAGCATCGTGCTAAGGTGGTTCTGCCATGCCGGAGGCTGGTTATTGTTTTGCGGCCTGCTATGAGGCGCAGGTGAAGGATTTGAGGGGGTAGGTGCTGGCAGCTTAGGTTTCGGCGCTGGCTGGTCGTTAAACTCCACGCCGAGAAACTGGAGCATGGACTGCATTTTTTTGATGCGTACTGCCTGATCGGTGTACATCTTTGACCAATCAGCCATAAGCGGATTGGTCGCTCCCTGTCCTGTCTTGCTCATAGTCTGTTTGAGCTCAGTCTGGATGGAGAGCAGCTTCTGCATTTGCTTGATGAAAGCATTCAGATCGTCTTTTGACTTGACGTTAATCGGCTCGAATTTCTGCTTGTTGGCCTGCCCTACCTGAGAGGCAAGGATGCGGATCTGGTCGTTGACCATCTGGATCTGTTGTTTAAGGTCAGCAGCGTCAAACTGCGCACTGACCGGGATTTTAATCGCCATGTTATAGCCCTGTTTTGTCATCGTCAGGGCCAGTCTGGCGTCACGACATTTGAGGCGCTCGCATTACGTCAGTGACGCCGCAAGCCGCGCCAGCTGTGGATAACTTTACTAAATCGCACTTGCTCAGGTTTATCATTTTGATTAATCTGTAAAGCAGAAACAGGCTAGTGATAGTCGCGTTTCCAGCACACCGAGCCGAATACGGTGTTAAACGGGGGCGCATTCCCTCCAGAGCATATCGGCATGATGCGAAAGGCGCAGACCAGTGCGGACTCTCCGGGGCAGAAATGCCCGCATCACCGCATAAGTCCTTATGGTTTGCACGGCGTGCCATAGTTCGCCACCACACAAAGCCCCGGCAGACCATCGCCGGGCACCTAACCAACCCTGAGGATCCATGAAACCAATATTTAAAACAGACATTGCCAGCGCACTGAGGATAAGCGTTGCGCATCTCAATCGACTGATAGCGGCGGGCGTCATACCTCCAGCTGTCGGGCGTATTAAGCATGGGCGGCTTTTTTGGTACATGACGCCGGAACTAAAGGCCATCATCCGCCAGCAGCGCCGCCCCGAAAGACAACGTTAAGAGAGAGCCGAAATGACTGGGAAGAATGACTGGCTGTTAATACCTAATTTGCTGGATGAAGCGCTGGCCCGCACGCCTGCACCGTCCTGCGGTGGTGGCTTTGAGATCTGGAAGCGGGACATCACCGGGATCATGTGCTGGCTGCGCTATCTGAGCCGCGACGCTGAGGCCGTGAACGTCTGCACCCGATGGAGTGAGGAGCCCGGCATTACACCCGCCCAGCGTTCGAATAATGCCTCTCTTTTTTCTTCCACCGCCCGCTATGTGCTCAGCCTGCCACCGGACACGGCGAAAGCCTACGCCATCGGCCTGCTGTACCGTGCGCCCGGTCTGGTTGATGACATTCAAACGGGCCGCTTTGGGGCCGAATATCAGCCCACTGCCGAGCAGCTGCGCCAGCAGGAAGCCCAGCGCGAAGCCAGACAGCAGGAATTTGAGGCCCGTCAGCAGGAGCAGGAGCTGGCAACGCAGAAGCAACGCCAGAAAGCCTATGCAGATGCGATGCGCATTTATGGCAAGGGTAACGCCGATCCCGATGCCGTCCGCGCAACCCCGTACTGGCGCGAGAAAGAGAAAGCCGCAGGCTTTCCCCTCCCCGTTCCTGAGGGCATCCGCTGCGGTTCTCCTCGCATGTTCCTGCCAGTCGTCGGCCCGGTTTACTGGAATCGCAGCGTGATCGTGCCGTTGCATGTCATCAGTGAGTATTTGCAGCTGGGCCATGTGTCCATCGAGGTCATTTGCGGTACAGCTAACCCGCCAGCCTCCCGCACTGGTGACAAGCGCGGCCTCAAAGGTGGATTGCGTCAGGGCGCTTTCTTCCCGATTAACCTGGACAAAGCCCGCCATAATTTGCCGCTTGTTATCGTTGAGGGGCTCATGACTGGGATCGCCGTTTCGCTCATGACTGGCGGCAAACTCCCGATAATCTGCGCCATGTCCTGCGAGTTTTTCAGCAACGTGATCGACGAGCTCCAGATTGCCTACCCGGTATCACCTTTTTACATCATCGGTGATGTGGGAGCAGGGCACCGCAAGGCCGCAGACCTCGCCACTGAGAAAGGACGCGCCGAGATTTACGCGGTAGACCTTGAGCCATGCCTGCCGGAGCAGGAAGGGGCCGACGCATTCGATATGCTGGCCCGTCATGGGGTCGATAATGGCATGGTGCTGCTGCGCTCCATGTTCCGCACTGCCCGGCTGGCGCGTGGTGATGCTACTGTCTCCCCGTCATCGTCAGTCAATCCTTAGTACCACAAAGCCGCTCTGTGACAGGGGCGGCTTTTTCATGCCTTGAGGAGCCGAAAATGAGTGAGCAAATGCCAAGCCCTGAAATGCTGGATAGCTTGATTTTTAACCATGCCGCAGACACTGCCAGCCTGCTGGTATCACGGGGCGTCTGCGAGCTTGATCGCCTCTTTGGTGAGGGGTACGCCGCCGCTAATCCGGTTGTGCTCAATCAGTGGGTGGCGGTCGCCAGCACCATGCAGCTGGCCCAGTTGCAAATCAATGCCGCCAACGGGCTGGCCTGTCAGATCGAGCGACTGGGGGCCATGGCTGACGCTATCGAGGCCAGCGCCGCAGCGGCCTACGCAGGGAGAATGCAATGAGCGAGCGAGTGCAGCAGTTAATCACTGCCGAGCTGTGCAGCATGATCCCCAAGGCGCTGGCGCAGTGGTTCCGTGAGGGCGGCAAATCGGCGGGGCCTGAGGGCCCTGTGATTGCGTTCGGCAAGCGCATCAAGCGCGGCGGAGTGATGACCATTGTCGGGCGCTCCATCCGAGGGCACCTGTGGGCCACCCCAGCCTATTACGCCGACGCGGCTCGCATCATGCGCAAGGATAAGCGGGGCAAAGCCTACCCCAGCCACTGCGAGATTGAGCGCGAGACGTTCACCTGCCAGCTGCTGCGCCAGATCATGAGCCTGACGCCTGCGGCTTATCCGGGGCTCCCTGAGGCTGTCCCGGAGTGGCAGACCATTAGCGAGGCGGAGCAGCGCCAGATCGTTGAGACCATTAACGCCTGTTTACGTTGAGAGGTGCCCATGCAGCTGGATTTATTCAGACAGAAAGGCGGCATGGGACTCTCTGAGCGGGAAGCCGTCGAGGTGGCCCGCCTACGCTGGCACGCTTTCCGCCGTGCGTTCGTGGGCCCGCCCTGCCCTGAGTTCATCCGAGGGGCCCGCCCTGCTTGTCGCGTCATACCTGCCGCCCCTCCTGTCGTCTTTATCCCTGAGCCTGAGATTGAGCCGGAGCTGGAAACATTGCCGGAGCCATCGCTGGAGCCTGAGAGCGAGGAATACGACGATTTTGATATACCGGACGCCATTCCGCTGAATACGTCGCAAATTCTTGCCTCTGCACGCTATCAGATAGAAGCGGAGCGCCTGCAAAGCATGGGCTGCTATCGTCGCGCCAGCAATCGCTACCAGAAGGCCCTCACACTGGCTCAGCCAGGCAAACGAGCCGACAAACTGCGAGCGATGGTTAACAGGTGCGCACGGCTGGCGGGTAAGTGTGTTCGGGAATAACGCCGCGCATTTCATCGCATTACGTCATGCAGGACGCTGTATTACACAAAAATTGACGCTATCCTGCACCGACACTAACGCCCCGCCAATCGGGGCATAACGCAAGGATTTACTAATGGCAAGAAACGGCACAAGGTCTTATCTGGGCGGGCAAGTTGGTCTTGCTTTGATGCCATACGGGATGCGTGAAATTGATGGCTATGGGAAAAACGTATGGGAGTTTTTCAATCGTAGCTATGACGTGATCGGCTTGCCTTTCAGGCTGGCAAAGAAACCCACTGATCAGGCGTTATGCTCAGTGTCATGGAATAAAAATTGTGACCTTTTCCGTGATGGTGAGGCGGGGAGAATTGTTTTTTTTTTGCGCCTGACTCCGTGCCTTGTGAAAATGTCATGATGCGCGTCGTTAGCGTCATGAAATGGAAATTGCACAATGATGACGGGGAATTAAGAGACCTCCCCGCGCAGGTTTACCCGCACTCATTCTGTAAGACCAAATCAGCCCAAAAGCATTTCAAGTAACCACGGGGGCCCATTGCGGCCCCTTTTCTTTTGCGGCCCCCGCGCCGCCCCTCCCCGTAAGGGCTGGGAAGGTTGACGAATACGTCAGCAATAGCGTACTATTGTTGTACTGCAAGAGCATTCGCAGGGGGCATCAACCAGTAATTGGCCCTTTGCGCTGGGCAGTCAGGAGGCTGGTCTCCTGTCGGTAGCTCAACCTGAATAATCAGGTTGGTATCTGAACCCACGAGCTAAAGATTGGCTGCGGCTACCAAGCATTACGAAGGGCGCTTATTGCGCCCTTTTGCTTTTATAGCCTGCCTAACAACGTGCCTTGTGTCCGGTGTGTCTCATACGCCGTTACTACGCTGTAAATCCATCCGCTTTGAGCCCAGTCTGCCTCTTTTGGCTCCAGAATGACGATCCCAAGCGCTGAACGTAAAACCTTTGGCCTGTGCTTCCCTCCCGGATGATTAAACTCACAATAAACGCCTGCACCCGGCTGAATCACATCACACACAAAACGCGCCACATCATTCACGGTATGATAACCGAGCCGCACCAGTTCCTTTTCATGCTCTGCCCAGATATGACGCACGCCAAAGCCGCTATTAGGGCCTCTATGATTCCCCACGCGCAGAAATATATCCCCGGCAGGTACTACATCCCCTCTTGAAACAAACTCCGGTAAAGAGCCGAAACATGGGAGCCCTGCTGGGTGGGCTATATGGCTGTTAGGTGAGCCATTAATGCCGTAGTTATTCTTAGCCATTGAGCAGTCCACTATCCCGCAGCTTGTGCCGATAGTCCCGCAGGCGGCTACGTGTCCACTCTCCCCCGGTCGCGGTTCGATATCCGGCAGCATTAAGCGCCCCCACAATATCCTCCAGACTGGCCCGCTGCTGCGTCAGTGACACGATCAGCGCGTCAGCCTCGCTATCCACTGCCTGAAAGCGTGGATCGCTTGTGGTGCGTCGTGGTGCGTTTGGTGGCGTTGTCGTGCGTTGTATTTCCTGCTTGTCAGGCACCGTCTGACGTTGCGGTGCAGCTGTCTTGCGTTGTGGTGCGCCTGCGATGGTCTCCAGTAGCTCGATCACCCGGTCGAGCTTGTCAGCTGCGGCAGGTGCTGGCAAAACGCCAAGGTAGGCCCGCAGCGCTGCTGCGGTGATGTCCGTGCGTGTCAGGTGTTCGGCGCTGGCTCGTTCGTCGAGCAGCTGCACAAGGTCGTCAGGTAGTCGGATGCTCAGCTGGGGCATTGCGTTGTTCTCCGGTTGTCATTCCCTGTCATGTTACGTCATACGCAGCGTAATGCAATGGAGTGCGTCAGGGGGAGGGGCGCAGCTGTCGCAGCGCATTAAAACAATCCACCGTGAAGCCCCGTAGTTGTGGGCAAATCTGCGCTTTCATCAAGAAGTTATCCACAACGGCATGGAGTGCGTACTAGGGAAGGGCGACGCAAAAAAGAAGATGATCAAGGTGATGGATCCTGCTTGCCGACGCCTTTCTGGGCCGCTATGCTTAGCCCTGAAATGCAAAAGGCCCCAGCTGGTAACTGGGGCCTCTGCGAAATTGGTTTGATTTGCTTGAAACCTAGTTGGGCTGGTTACAAATCATCACCGGGCAATAGTGATGATAGCCATAGGTTCCCAAGCAATCAAGCGTTACGCGCCTTTTGGCGCTGCTTTTTTGCGTACAAGGAATAAAAGTAATGGCAGATAGCATCACTAAACAAGTCTCAGCCGGAGCGGCTAACAGCGATAACGTAAAACCACTGTTTAAGTACGTCGAGATCACGCCTAACGGGGTGATGATGTCGCTAATGAAAACAGTGAAGGGCGTGGAAACAGAATACATCGCCACCGTATGCCACACTGAAATGCGTGTGGTCGGTCGCGCCGATTTTGATGATGCCGAGTATCGTGTTATCTCGTTCGTACACCCAGCCACAAAGCACTCCCGCACCGTAATGATCCCCATGGAGACCATCGGCACCCGCCAAGGGTGGCAGCTGCTCCAGAAAAATGGCATTCAGGTGAGTACCAGACCAACCTACCGGGAAAAGTTCGCAGAATACCTTATGAAGGCCATTCGCTATCGTGATGATGGCGTGCCGGATGGCGTACTGCCTGAGTGGAGAGTGATCACCACGCCCGGATGGCATGATGGCGCGTATGTGCTGCCCGATGGCTCCATTATTTCGGCAAATCCCGTCACTGATATGATCGTTAAATTGGCCCGCCGTAGCGATGAACATGCCAATGTAGGCGTATCGGGAACGGCGGAGGAATGGCGGAAACATGTTGCGCCGTTAGTGGTGGGTAATACGGCGTTGATGTTATCGCTGGGTGCAGCACTCGCCGGGCCATTGCTTCCCGTGCTGGGCGTTCGTGGCTTTGGCCTGCACTTCTGGGGCGGCACATCCAAGGGTAAAACAACCGCGCTTTATATTGCGAGTTCGGTCATGGGTAGCCCGGATAAACGCGAATACTCATGGGATATGACGCCGCTGGCGCTGGGCATTATGGCGGCATTCAATAACCATTCTGTGCTGGCGTTAGATGAAATTAAGCAGGCGAAAGGCCGCGAAATAGCACGCGCTATTTATGGCGTTTTCAATGGTAAAAACCGCGCTCAGGGTGATAAAGAAAGCGGCCTGCGCGAGCAGCTGCGCTGGAATACCATGATTTTGAGCACGGGAGAGCTGACGGTGGATCGTCATATCAGCCTCGCGCTGGGAGAAGATATTGACGCCGGGGCGCTGGTTCGCCTGTTGAATATCAAATACCAAGAGCCTGCGAATCTGCATGGTTCAGCCAACGGCAAAGCATTTGCTGACCGGGTTAAAGAAGTTACGCACAAATATTATGGTGCGTTCGGTCGCCATTGGATCGCTAATCTGGTGAAGTCTCCAGACAAGGCGCGGAGTGAATACGTCGTCGCGGTTAAGGCTCGCTGGGATGCTATTACGGCGCAATATGAGCATGGTGCTTTTGGTCGTGCTGGCGGGCATTTCGCTGTCATCGAAACCGCTCTCAAACTGGCCTCTCCTAAAGCGCTGCCGCTAACCGATGCTGAAATAGAAAGCGGTGTGCAGGCTGCTTTTGCCGAATGGCTCAGCGGTTACACCTCAGACGCCAATTTCTCGCATGAGGAATCTGGCGTTATTGAGCGTGCGGGCGCTGTATTGGCTCAGGTAGGTAAATTCCCGCCCGCTAAAATGTCTAAATTTTCCCCTCTCCCGAATGGTGAGATTTGGGGTTATAGCGATGATGATTCCGGGCATGTTTATGTCCTGCCGGAAGTGTTCAGACAGCGAATCGCCGGGAACATGGACGCCACCGATGCCGCCAAGCTACTGGAGGGCGTCGGAATGCTGGAGAGTACCCAGCAGAAGCAAAAGCGGCGTTATTGCTGGCAGAATGTAAGGCCAAAAGCAGCAGGCGGGCCGCAGGTTGTGGCGTATAAGATGCGCCATGCTCCTGAGGAGGAGTGAATTTAAACGGGAGGCTACGGCCTCCTTTTTTTATGGGCTGAATACACCAGTGCATTCAGTTGAATACACCTATGTGCATTTATATATATCTTTGTAATATATAAAAAAAATGCCACTGAATACACCAAATACACCAAATGCACCGATTTTGCGTGCCTATACGAAATAAAAAAACCATCTCAGCGATACATCCATACGCGTATTTGAATTGTTATATAGTGTATTCAGTGTATTCAGTGTATTCAGTCATTATAAATACTTTATATACAGTGACTTAATTGAATACATCATTGAATGCACTGGAGTTATTTTGGTGCATTCAGCTGCATTCAATGCCGCATAGCGTCGCAAAGTGCATCCCCGGAGGGGTGCAGCTGCGTGACGCGGTTCTGCTGTAATGGGTGGGATTGATTGGGATAGTGCAAATTTGGCAGGCACTGCCGCAGACGTGCCGGGGTTGCCTGAAATAAAAAAAGATTAATATTTGAGCGGTGCTTACCCTTACGGGGAGGGGCCGGGCTGATCGCCCGGCATGGTGCCTAATCGTCTTTCAGTGCCTGCCGCATGGCCTCTGCGGGATCGATGATTCCATACACCGCTCCTTCATGAGCAAAGGCACGGGTGAGGGCGGAGATCAGGCTTGCCGCTGCGCGAACGGTGGGCAGGTCTTTGCTGCGGAGTGCTGTCATAGCCTCGCCCTGCACGCTCTCCAGTAGCTTGATCTGGCGCTTGATGATGACCTGCTGCTGCTCCCGGAGAGAGTCGCGCAGATCCCGGAGCCGTTCGGCCTCGCTGGGTGGCAGGCTGTCATATTTGGCCTGCGCGTCGCTGATCAGCCTGTCGAGCTCGTTGCTTTGGGCTTTGATGGTGTCCTTTGCCAGCCATTTGGAGACGGTGCCGCGATTGCATCCCATCTTTTCGGCAATCTGCTGCATGGTGAGCCCTTCGGCGCGTAGGGCGCGGGCTTGAATGGCGCGGGGGGATGGTGGTCGCATGGTGCTGCCTCGAATGTTGCCACGGGTTGCCCATATTGGCATCACGACTGCTTTTTGGCGGGCCCAGCCCGCCGCCTCCCCATACCCTGCCACTGGCTCAGCCTGCCAGCCACGACGCTGTTAAACGAGGCGGGGTAATGCGTTGGTACGCAGAAAAAGAAACGCCCCGTAGCGAGGCTTACAGGGCGTTTTAAGGGGTATATTGAATTAAATAATCAGTAATTCATTACTGAGTAATATATTAATTACTATATAGTGCAGACCTCCCGGCGCAGCAGGCGCATGGCTCTGGCCCATGTTTTGCCGGAGCGGCGTTGTACTGCGCGGGCACCGAGCCTGCGGGCAAGTGTTTGCACCGTTTGACGCTGTGATGGTACGATCATTGTGTAGTCCTTCTGTGATAGGTCGGGTTACAAGGCGCGGCACCATTCAACGAATAGCTTGTTTCCGCGCCGCTTTTGGTTCCCCTGTTAGCGCAGGGGTTCCAATCTCTTAGACGGGCCATGCCTTCCCAGTCTGGCCCGTCGCTCTTAATTCTCCTCTTTGAACACGCGGAACACACTGGCCCGGCTAATGTTCAAATCTCTGGCGATACGTGCAGCAGGTATGCCGATCTCCCGCTTCTCCAGAATCTTTTTGCGTATCTCCGGCGTGACCTTTATCGGCCTGCCAAGGTGCTTGCCCTCTTTCTTCGCTGAATCAATCCCGGCCCGCTGACGTTCCAGCATCGAGGTGCGTTCCATTTCCGCGATCCCCGCCAGCATGGTGAGCATGAGCTTGCCCGCTGGGGTTGTTGCGTCGAATCCTTCCCGGAGGCTGATCAGGGTGATGCCCTTCGCTTTCAGGTCTTCCACCACTTCCAGCGTGCTTACGGCATTACGTCCTATACGGTCTATAGCCGCCACCACGATCACGTCACCGCTCCCGGCTACCTTCATCAGGGCGGAGAATCCGGGGCGCTCCATTACGGGCGTGATGCCGCTCACTCCCTCATCACTCAGGATCCGTGCATCGGGATAGCGTTGCAGGATGGCGTCTATTTGCCCGCCAAGGTTCTGCTCTGAGGTTGATACGCGTACATAGCCAAAAATCATTATCGTTACCGTCTAAAAAGGTCTATTTAAAAGATAATAGACGCTTTCGACGCATAAAACAATCTCAAATCCTCGTAAAGCCCCTCTAATTGGGGCGTCGCATAAGGGATGCCTTTTTGACACTATGCGAGGGCAACGCCCGCGCCCCTCCCCGTTTGTCGTGACAGTAGTCTGCATCTGCGGCACTTCGCCGCTGACTTTGACGAGACAACATATGACTAATTCAAACGCTGCTCAGGTGGATAACCAGCTGAGCCTGATTGAGGACGCGCTGGGCAAATACGCCGCGCCGCTGCCTCAAATCCAGTCCCCTGACCTCATCCGGGAGCAGGCCGTCGATCTGCTCAATCGCGCCGATGTGCTGGAAAGCAACGCAGACGAGCTGCGCACCGAGCTGCAAAACCGCGAGCAGGTCGTGCATGACATTGATCGCCAGCTGGCGACGCTGGTCGGTCTGGTCGAGGAGGGTAAAGTCTGCCTGCGTTCTGGCGAACCGGTTCGCCCTGAGTGCGCCATGGCTCACTCTCTGATCCCTGAGGTGGAGAATGAGCTGAGTCTGGCCCGCAATGCCGCCAGCGCCGCCAACGGGCAGCTGCTTGCCGTCACTAACCAGATCGACACGCTGCGCAGCCAGTATGCGCGAATGATTGGACAGGTAGCCTTAGATGCCCGCATGGCTCACGTTCAGGCGCTGCTTGATACCGCGATGCAGCAGGCTGCTGAGCTGGGGCTGGAGCTGGCAAACAATCATCAGTTTTCCGCTGCGATCCGTGTAGATAACCGCCTGGCTATTCTGGGCCGCAATAACGGCATGTTATCCAGCCTGAGAAATTATCAAGGGAGTTCCAGATAATGACTATTAAAGCCGTACTTGCGCAGCTGGCTGCGTTAAACAGCACGATGACCAAGAGCCACGGCGGAAACGATGCCGGGCGTGAGGCAAGACTGAATTTTGAAGACCATAAACTGATTGGCGACTGCTGGCAGGCCAAAGTCTCCGGCGCTCAGATTGAGGAGCTGAAAAAGTCCCTCAAAGCTACCCATGACCTACCCGACGCAGATCGTAAAGCAGCATTCTCAGCCGTTCGCCAGTACCTGCTCAAATCCACCGCTGGCGATGCGCTGGAGCAGGCCATGAGCGGCTCCCCTGTGCAGTTCGCGCCGGATATGACGATCACCCGCAACCTGTCGGTTGAGCAAATCCATCTGGCCCGGCAGCAGCAGATTGCCGATCAGCAGCTGCTGCGCGAGTGTGAGAGCGCTGGCGTTTCAAGTGGGCAGATTGTTGAGCTGAGCGAGGCTCTTTCTGCCTCTCGTGGCCTTCCAGACGCTGCCCGTGCCCCCGGTATCGCTGCCGTTCGCCAGCAGCTGACGGAGGAGCCGCTCTCTCCAGCTGTACAGCAGGGTATCGACTGGAGCGCTCAGGGATGGAAATAAACAGCCGGGCCATATTGCTGGCCTGTCTGTCTGCGCTGCGCTTGCCTGCGGGTGAGCGCACTTCTGATCACGTCATGCAGCTGGCACATCTGCGCACCGTTCTGCGTAACGAGGGGTATTCCTCCCCTGCTATTCATGACGACGCGGCTTTACTCAAAGAGGCTGAGGGGCTGGCAAAGGCCCGCCGTGAGTGGTTGGCTGACTCCGCTGATATGCGTCAACGCCATGCCGAACTCCAGCACCTTGTTGCGTTAAACCTCTTACCTGAGGATGAAGCGAGGCAGGAACAGGGCGATAACTACCGGGAGCACCAGTTACGCGATCCGGTTAAGCAGGAGGGCAAACCTGAATATGATTGAGTCCAATCTGGTGATCCCCTCGCGCGTTATGGCCCCCCATGACGCGCAGAAAAAGCGCAGGATGCACGCAAGGATCCGCACTGCGTCCCGTGAGAGGATGCGCCGGGTAATGGCTGCGCCAACGTGGCACTGGCGCTACCCTACGCCGCCGAGAGCATAAAAAAGGGCCCGAATATGGGCCCTTTGTCTTTTGCGTGCCAGCACGCCCCTACCGCTATCGACTGGCAAAGCTGCGCGGCTGCGTGAAAGAGCTTTTTACCGGGACGCTTTGCGTTTGTGTGCGCCCATCAGGGTATTGCAGGTTTACATTGATATTGGCGTCTGAAATATCAATTTTTCCTCCGCGTTGCCCGGCTGGCATGGTTTCAGGGGCGATCTTGTAGTTGTTCTGATTGTTCAGTGCCATGTTAACGCCCTCAGTAACCACTGATTGCGGGATGCTGGCATTTTTCACGTTCTCTTTGCGGAGGATGGCCCGCGTCACGTTCAGCAGCGTGTTCTGGTCGGTTAAGTCCAGTTGCTGATCTGGCCCGTACCCTGTCCATTCGCTTGCCTGCCGGATGTAGCGCGGCACTTCTGGATCACCTGCGGCATATGTGGCGACAATCTCGCGCAGCGTGCGCTTGCGTCCGCCTTTGAATGCCCCGGTTGAGTAGCGCAGCAGCTGCCCGGCAGACGCTGCAATGCCTGCCTGCTGGGTTGGGAAGCGCCGCCAGTTGCCTTGCGTGTCTTTCAGGTTGCCAACGTTTCCGGCAGCCCAGTTTCCGGCAGCACCGCTGCCAGCTGCGGCGGCGGATGGTGAAGAAATATAGTTGCTGTCGAGCGCAGCCTCTCCTGCTGTTTGCGGGCCGTATGCAGCTGCGTGTGCATTTGCATTGCCCTGCTCTACAAAGTTGAGCTGCTGCTGACGCATGAGGTGCTGCTGGCGTTTCAGTGCCCTGTATCGGTCGCCATCTGGCCCCATGGTCTGCATACCGACGCCCTTGTCCTGCAAGGTGTTCATTTCCTGCTGGTAGGCATCGAGACGCCAGCCGTATTTGCGGCGGGCCTGCTGCTGCGTATCGAGGCGCATCCCCTTCTCATAATCGCGGCGCAGACTGTCCTCACTGCCCCCGGTCATTTTGACCAGCGCCATGCGCATCACATCGAGAGCAGGCAGGGCGCGGCGTGCGTAGTCTTCAAACTGGTTGTTGAGCTTCGCTACGTTATCGCGGATCTCGCTTCCCTCTGTCTTTGCCGGGCCATGCGTTGCGGCTACCTGAGTGAGTACGTCTTTCAGCTTCTCCGGGTCAGTACCTTTTTTAAGGGCATCGGTAAGGCGCTGGCGTTCGCCAGCGTCAAGGGCTCCGCGCTTGAGATATTCATTGCCCATGACTTCCAGCCCTTTGCCACTTTGGATCTGGCCCAGCGCTGCGTAACTGGTTGCGTTTACGCTGTCGGGGTTAATTTTCAGGCGTCTGAGGCGGTCAGAAACGCCGCTCATGTCTGCGCTGCTCATTTGGTCAATTGCCAGCGCGTCATTGATGCCGACGCCAAGGTGGCGTGAGAGAGCCACGATTGAGTCAGGGCCGTAGCCATAAGCCCGGTGGATGCCCTGCCGGGTCATATCTAGCAGAGTCTGATCGCCGTGGTAACTGCCGCCAAAACGCTGACCGTACAGCGAATCAGGCCCCAGAGTGCTGCTGATTGTGCCGAAAGCGCCGCCAGACTGGAGAACTTCAAGCGCCATCGGGTTATTGATGCCGTTGCGGAGAGCCATGCGGGCCATGAATGCCCGCGACGGGTCGCCCATTGCACCACCGCGCTGGAGGCTTGCATTGATGCGGCCCAGCAGGTTGGTGGAGCCCTGCAAATCCATGCCGGGGATCCCTGAGCTCATCAGGCCAGCCATTGCACCCGCATAGCCAGGCACATTAGGCGCGGTCAGGCTCATGCGTGCCTGTTGGGTGGCAAAGTCGCTGATTGCCTGCATAGCTTCGCCAGCCTGAGCAAACGCGCCTGATTTGCCGAT